>NZ_CP137853.1 GCF_033547095.1 Sediminicoccus rosea
CACCGCATCCCTTGTGCGCCGTCTGCTTTCGGACGACTACGCCGACAAGGTCATCGTCTGTACGATCCAGAAGCTTGGCCTTGCTCTGGACGAAAACAGCAAGCGCAACAAGCAGCAGAAGAAGGACGGAAAGAAGAGCTTCAAGGAGCAGCTCGAACCCCTTCGCGACAAGCGCATTGCCTTGATCTTCGACGAATGCCACCGGTCACAGTTCGGCGAAAACCACAAGGCCATCAAGGAGTTCTTCCCGCGCGCCCAGCTTTTCGGTTTCACAGGAACGCCCATCTTCGATCAGAACGCCGCCCAGCAGAAGATCGAAGACACGCAAGCCAGCATGAAGACGACGGAAGACCTCTTCCAGCAGCGTCTCCATACCTACACGATCACGCATGCCATCGAGGACGGCAACGTCCTTCGGTTCCACGTCGACTATTACAAGCCGCAGGGCAAGACCGTGCCCAAGCCGGGCGAACCGCTGGCCAAGCGGGCGGTAATCGAGGCGATCCTCGCCAAGCATGACGCGGCTACCGGGCAGCGCCGGTTTAACGCCCTGCTCGCCACGTCGTCGATCAATGACGCCATCGAATATCATTCCCTTTTCAAGACCATGCAGGCCGAGAAATTAGCCGCCGATCCCAGCTTTCGGCCGCTGAACGTCGCCTGCGTCTTCTCACCGCCGGCTGACGGCGATCCCGACGTCAAGCAGATTCAGGAAGACCTGCCACAGGAGAAGGAAGACAACACGGTCGAGCCGGAAAAAAAGAAGGAAGCCTTGAAGGCTATCCTCGCCGACTACAACGCCCATTACGGCACCAATCACAAGATCGGCGAGTTCGATCTCTATTATCAGGACGTACAAAAGCGCATCAAAGACCAGCAATGGCCCGAAGCCGACCTCAGGAAGGCGTACCCCAATCAGCCGCACCACAAGATCGATATCACGATTGTCGTCGACATGCTGCTGACTGGCTTTGACTCAAAGTTCCTGAATACCCTCTACGTCGACAAGAACCTAAAGCATCACGGCCTGATTCAGGCCTTCTCACGCACGAACCGCGTGCTGAACGCCACCAAGCCCTATGGCAACATCCTCGACTTCCGCCAACAGCAGGGCGCAGTTGATGCCGCCATCGCTCTCTTCTCGGGCGAGGCCGCTGCCGAAAAGGCCCGCGAAATCTGGCTGGTCGACAAGGCTCCGGTTGTCATCGAGAAACTGGAAACTGCCGTCCAGAAGCTCGACGCCTTCATGAAGTCACAGGGCCTCGATTGCGCTCCTGAAGCGGTGCCAAACCTCAAGGGTGACGCAGCCCGCGCGGCCTTCATCGAACATTTCAAGGAGGTCCAGCGGCTCAAGACTCAGTTGGACCAGTACACTGACCTGACGGACGAGAACCGGACCACCATCGAGCAGGTTCTGCCTCGCGACAACCTGCTTGGCTTCCGCGGGGCCTATCTGGAAACCGCCCAACGCCTTCGGGCGCAGCAGGGCAAGGGCCAAGATCAGGACGACGGCAAGCCCAGCCAGGACGCCGACCAGCTGGATTTCGAGTTCGTTCTCTTCGCCTCGGCCGTTATCGATTATGATTACATCATGGGCCTGATCGCCCGCTATTCGGAAAGCGCGCCTGGCAAGCAGAAGATGAGCCGCGCAGAGCTGATTGGCCTGATCCAGTCCGATGCCAAGTTCATGGATGAGCGCGAGGATATCGCCGCCTACATCAACACCCTGAAGGCTGGCGAGGGCTTGAGCGAACGGGCCATCCGCGATGGCTATAGCCGCTTCAAGACGGAGAAGAATGCGGCGGAACTGGCGGGCATCGCTGGCAAGCACGGCCTGGCGTCCGAGGAGCTGCAAGGCTTTGTCGACACCATCCTGCAACGCATGATCTTCGACGGCGAGGCGCTGACCGATCTGATGCAGCCCCTCGGGCTGAACTGGAAGACGCGGCGGGTGAAGGAACTGGACCTGATGGCCGATCTGTTGCCGTTACTGCTGAAGCGGGCCGGTGGGCGCGAAATTTCGGGGCTAAGCGCTTATGAGCAGTAAGGTGAAATCATCTGCCGACAAAGGCGAAAGGACTGCTTTGGTGCCCAAGCTGCGGTTTCCGGAGTTTCAGGAAGCTGCCGCCTGGGAAACAGCGCCTGGCGACGAGCTATTCCAGCAAGTCAACAACCGCGAAGCGCCACCAGGCCTTCCGATCCTTGCCATCACGCAAGAACATGGTGCAATCCCGAGACATATGATCGATTATCATGTTTCGGTGACCGACAAGAGTCTTGAGACTTACAAGGAAGTGCGCCCCGGAGATTTCATTATCAGTCTACGCTCCTTTCAGGGCGGCATCGAATTTTCTGAGTATCATGGCATCTGTAGCCCAGCCTATGTGATACTTCGCAAGCGTGGGCGATTGTCAGACACGTTCTACCGGCAGCATTTCAAGTCACATGACTTCATTCAACAGCTGACTCGAAACCTCGAAGGTCTGCGCGACGGGAAGATGATCAGCTACAAGCAGTTTTCCGAACTGCAACTGCTGAAACCCACCCTACTCGAACAACAAAAGATCGCCGACTGCCTGGACTCGGCGGACGCTCTAATTGCCGCGCAGGAGCGGAAGGTGGAGGCGCTGCGGGCCCACAAGAAGGGCCTGATGCTGCAGCTTTTTCCCCAGGAAGGTGAAACCCAACCCAGCCTCCGCTTCCCCGAGTTTGAAGGGGCGGGGGAGTGGCAAGAACATAAACTGGGAGACATTTGCGAGCTATATCAGCCGGTCACCTTGTCTTCCTCCGAACTGACAATGACTGGCGAGCACCTTGTTTATGGAGCGAATGGCGTCATTGGAACCCACAACGAATACAATCATGCCGACAGCGAAGTCGCAGTTACCTGCCGTGGCGCAACATGTGGCGAGGTCACAAGAACGCAGCCCATGTCTTGGATCACCGGGAATGCGATGGTTGTTCGCCCGAGATCAGCCAGGTTGGAGAAGGACTTCCTCTTCCAGTACTTCAAGAACCACGGCCTCAAGTCAGTCATCAGCGGTTCAGCCCAGCCACAGATAACGCGGGCCGGCTTCGCCCCGTTGCCAGTCTCTTTCCCAGCCCCGGCAGAGCAAGAGCGCATCGCCGACTGCCTCAGCTCCCTCGATGACCTCATCGCCGCCGAAAGCCGAAAGATCGACGCCTTCAAGACCCACAAGAGGGGGCTGATGCAGCAGCTTTTCCCTTTGGTAGTCGAGAATGACGCATGAGCGGCATCCGTACTTATCAGAGCCTGGCCAAGCTTGTGAGCCGACTGCGGGACGATCTGAACGACACCGATCTCGTGCTGCTTTACGCCTATAACCGCACTGGGAAGACACGCCTGTCGATGGAGTTCAAGGACGCGGGAAAGCGCAAGACAAGGAAGAACCCCAAAGGGACGCCCGACACGCTCTATTTCAACGCCTTCACCGAGGATCTGTTCGTCTGGGAAAACGACCTTGAAGGCGACAGCATCCGCCGCCTGCAACTAAATGAGAAATCGTCATTCTTCAATGCGATGACCGAACTCGCATTGGATGAAACGATTGCACGGTATCTCTTCCGATATGCCGACTTCGAATTCGATTTCACTTACAAGGAAGTTCAGCAAGAGAAGGGGACCATATCAAAGCCGGACTTTGTGAGTTTCCGAAAGGGTGACGAGACAAACATCAAGGTATCGCGCGGCGAGCAGAACATCTTCATCTGGTGCGTGTTCATGGCGATCTGCGAGCGCATGCTGGATGGGCATCAATCGTATCAGGGTAAGAAATACCTCTATATCGACGACCCGATCTCGTCTTTGGATGACAACAACGCGATCTCTGTCGCCTGCGACCTCGCCAAGCTTCTTCGCCGGGCGGCCACGCGGAAAGATGGCAATAGCGCGCCTGCACCGATCAGGGTGATCTTCTCTTCTCACCATGCGCTGTTCTTCAACGTGATGTGCAACGAAATCAGCAGGCGGCTCGAGGGCGAGCCAAAGATCACCCACAAACGGTATTTCTTGCACCGCCCGGGCGGCGACGGTGCCTACACGCTTCAAGCCACCGACGACACGCCCTTCTTCCATCACGTCGCTACCTTAGTCGAGTTGCAGCGTGCCGCTGATCCCGCGAAGGGCAAGCTCTACACCTTCCATTTCAATGCCTTGCGCAGCGTCATGGAGAAGACGGCCTCTTTCTTCGGGCATCCGAGCATCGCGTTCTGCCTGAAGGCGCTCGATAAAGAGGAGGATCGGGCGCTGTTCAACCGCGCCCTAAATCTGCTCAGCCATGGCGCATATGCAATCCACGAACCCACTGAGATGGGCGAGGACAACAAGGAGCTTTTCCGCCGCATCCTGCGCGAATTCATCGCGAGTTTTGATTTCGCCTTGCCAGGAGTCATCGCCACCCAACCCGCACCCGCCCCAGAGGAGGCCCCCGCACAATGAACGACCAAACTCAAAAACAGCTGGGCAAGACGCTCTGGAACATCGCCGATACGCTGCGTGGCGCGATGAACGCGGACGATTTCCGCGATTACATGCTGTCGTTCCTCTTCCTGCGCTACCTCTCTGACAATTACGAGCTGGCCGCGAAGAAGGAGCTCGGGCGCGACTACCCCGATCCTAACGTGATCGGCAATGGCGGACGCTCGCCCCTATCGGTTTGGTACGCGGAGAACCCTGATGACGTGGTGGCTTTTGAAAAGCAGATGCGCCTCAAGGCGCATTACGTCATCAAACCGGAGCACCTCTGGACCAGCATCGCCCATATGGCGCGCACACAGAATGGGGAACTGCTGAACACCCTGCAGGCGGGCTTCAAATACATCGAGAACGAGTCCTTCCAGAGCACGTTCGGCGGCCTGTTTTCGGAGATCAATCTCGGCTCTGACAAGCTCGGCCGGTCATACGCTGAACGTAACGCTAAGCTCTGCACCATCATTACCGAGATCGCCAAGGGTCTCGCCGACTTCTCGTCCGACGTGGACGCGCTGGGTGACGCCTATGAATATCTCATCGGCCAATTCGCTGCCGGTTCCGGCAAGAAGGCAGGCGAATTTTATACTCCGCAACAGGTGTCAGATATCCTGTCCGCGATCGTGACGCTCGACAGCCAAGAGCCCGCGACCGGCAAGAAGGATCGCCTCGCCAGCGTGCTCGACTTCGCGTGCGGCTCCGGTTCGCTGCTGCTGAATGTGCGTAAGCGCATGGGACCGCACGGCATCGGCAAAATCTACGGGCAGGAAAAGAACATCACCACCTACAACCTCGCCCGCATGAACATGCTGTTGCACGGCGTGAAGGATACTGAGTTTGAAATCTACCACGGCGACACGTTGACCAATGACTGGGACATTTTGCGCGAGTTGAATCCCGCCAAGAAGCCCGCTTTTGATGCCATCGTGGCTAACCCGCCTTTCAGCTTGCGCTGGGAACCGACCGAGGCGATGGGCGACGATGTGCGGTTCAAGAACTACGGGCTGGCGCCTAAGTCGGCCGCGGACTTTGCCTTCCTTCTGCACGGTTTCCATTACCTGAAGGACGAGGGCGTGATGGCCATCATCCTTCCTCACGGCGTGCTGTTCAGAGGTGGGGCAGAAGAGCGCATTCGCACGAAGCTGCTTAAGGACGGCCACATCGACACCGTCATCGGTCTGCCTGCGAACCTGTTCTATTCGACGGGTATCCCGGTTTGCGTCCTCGTGCTGAAGAAGTGCAAGAAGCCGGATGATGTGCTGTTCATCAACGCGGCGGAGCATTTTGCTAAAGGCAAGCGCCAGAACCAACTCACTGATGACCACATCGCCAAGATTATCGACACATACAAGTTCCGTAAGGAAGAGGACCGGTACTCCAAGCGCGTAAGCATGGAGCGCATCGCTGAGGAAGGCTTCAACCTGAACATATCGCGCTACATCAGCACGGCCGTGGGTGAAGACGAGATTGATCTATCGGCAACGCAGGGCGAACTCGTTCAGATCGACAAGCAAATCCAGGACGCAACTTCGAGGCACAACGCCTTCTTGAAGGAACTTGGGCTCCTTCCGTTGCCGTGCTAGCAGTGAGAATCCGCTAGGCCGTGCGTCCTCCTGGGAGGTGTCTGTAGAGCGTCGCAGGCGAGACCTTGAGGCGCTTCGCTGCTTCCTCGACCGTGATTGAGGCATCGGCCAGGAGCGCGCGGGCCGCCCGCAGATCCTCTTCTTTGAGCTTAGATGGCCGTCCGCCCTTCCTACCGCGTGCCCTTGCGGCATCGAGCCCCGCGCGGGTCCGTTCCCGGATGATTGATCGCTCGAACTCCGCGAGCGCCCCGAAGATGTGAAACACCAACCGGCCTCCGGCCGTGGTGGTGTCTATGGCTTCCGTTAGCGACCGGAATCCAATCCCCTTCGCCTCTAGCCCCTCAACCGTCTCGATAAGCTGCTTCATAGACCGGGCCAGCCGGTCGAGCTTCCAGACTACCAGGCTATCGCCTGGCCGGATGAAGGACAGCACGGCCGAGAGCTCGGGCCGGTCCCGTTGTGCCCCTGAGGCCTTCTCGACAAAGACCCGCTCGCAGCCCGCCGCCCTTAGTGCGTCGAGCTGAAGGTCTGGGTTCTGGTCCTGTGTCGAGACGCGGGCATATCCGACGAGCATGTTTCCTCTCAAAACTCATGGCCATCATGCCTTATGAGAGAGTTAGTTTCAAGAGAGCGTTTTGATAGCCGTCAGGCACGGATTGAGGGGTGCAACGCAGCCCGCCGAGGGTCTCTATCAAATACGGTCGTTTTTGAGGGTATGCCCCATGGGAACGAAGATGCCTTCCCATCGCTCCCTTTGGCGGTTTCCTGCCCAGACACCGCATCCGCCCTCTTCTGTGGGGTCCTGACCGCGCCCGCCGTCGCGTCAACGCCCTGCCCGCTCCTTCGTCTCGGCTGCGCCGCGCCTCCCGTGTTGGGCGTGTGACCCGCCGTCATTGGTCACGGTCCCTTGGCCCCCATGAGGCCGGACACGGTGTCCGGTCTGAACCAAGACCAAGGAGAACGACCATGACAGACATCATCATCCCCCCGAATACAGCCCGCATCCGCGAGCTCAACGACGCCTTCCGGAGCACCTTCATAGGCGGTCGGGTCTTCATCACCGAAGGCATCCGCGCCCGAGGCCAGGCCTTCGAGAGCGCATGCGTCGAAGCCGTCCAAACCTTCAGCGACTTCACCGAGGACAATGACCCCTACCACGAGCACAATTTCGGCCGCGTGGTGATTGAAGGCACCAATGTCTTCTGGAAGATCGACTACTACGCACGGGACCTCGCCCACGGCTCCGAAAACCCGGCTGATGGTTTCCACACGACCCGCGTCATGACCATCATGCTTGCGTCGGAATACTGACTTGTCGCCCGCCGCGCGCAGCGCGGCGGGCCTTCCGCTTCTTTCCTGGACGCGGGGCCTCCGGCTTCCCATTCTGCCAGCCGGAGGCCCTGCCCATGACCGACGACGACCGGAAGCGCCCCGGCGCGAAGGAGATCCTCTTCAAGGATAACGCCGGGCGCGAGCTCAAGCCGCGCCATGTGGCGCGTCGTGACCACGCACCCCGCGGCGCGACGGGCATCCTCATCGCGGGCGAGGATGGCGCGCCACCACGCGCCGCCGATGTGCCCCGCGCGCCGCGACCCGGTCGAGGGCCAGGCAGTGGCCCGGATCGGAACCAAGGTCCCGTAGGGCCGGTCCCGCCACGCCCGGGCCGCGGGGTCGAGACCCGCGACCGCTCCCCCGACGAGCGCCCTCCGGAGCGTCCCGGCCGCGCGCCAGCGCGCGACCTCGATCGCACAGCCGAGCCCCGGCCAGGCCAACCCCTCGACCGCGAGCGGAGCCCAGAAGAAAGGCTTCCCCCACGGCCAGGCTACGGCCGCGCCGAAGAGCGCGACCTTGCCCGCGAGCGTGAGCGCGAGAGGGGTCGGGATATGCCCCGCCCCCTCCCGCCCTGACCGCTAGAGAAGCGACCTGGCGAACGGCGCGAAGTCGCGGTCGTTGTAGTAGGTAATCTTGTCCGCGACCGCGGGGTTCCAGTTCTCGACCAATAGGAGCTGCCGATGTCGGGGCAGCGTCATCAACTCATCGGGGTAAATCAGGCTCCGTTGCGCCTCGCTTTGCGTCCGCGTGACCGTGTCACGGCCGCCAATCGTCGAGGCAATCGCCATGCTCAGGCTGTAGAGTGTCGTGACCCCGCAGAGCTTCGAGAAATACTCGGCCGTCATCTGGTCGCGCGAGCCGAGATATTGCAGGACCCCGGCATTGGCGACGAAGGTTTGCCAGCCCTTGCCGTAGATTTTTTCGAGCTGCGACAGGTCCTGGACGATGCCCCACATCTGCATCCCGAAGCCCGCCATCAGACCATAGGCCGTCTCGACCGAGGCCAGATGGCCGAGGGCAGGCATTTCATCGAGGAAGAACAAAATCGGATGCTTGGGCTTCTTCTCGATGTTCCGCGCGTTCACCGTGATCGCGCATTGAATGATGATACGGAGCCAGCGCCCGAAGGTTTGCAGGCGATCCGCCGGAAGGACGAGATAAACCGTTGTTGGCCGCTCTTTGAGCTTGGCGAAATCGAGGCCCCGCGCCGTTGTTTTCACATTCCATTGAATGGCTGGGCTTTCGAGGAAATTCGTGTGCGAGCGTAGGGTCGAGACAATATTCGAGAAAAGCTTGTCATCCATCGACAAGCCGCGGCTCCCCGCATTCCGAACGGCCGCATTGTCCGAGGCCGTCATTCGCTTGAACATGGAATCCAGGTCGCTACGCTCTAGCGAGATTATCTCTCGCACCCGGCCAAGATGCTTGTCCCCGGCCTGTTCTTCGGGGTCCGTGGCGAGATAGAGAAAAATCCCGTGGAGCAGGCTTGCGGCTTCGTTGTTCCAGAAGGGGTCCTTCTCATCTTGCGAGCGCATCACGATTGAATCGGCCATGAGAAGAGCATTCTCCGAGAGGTTCGGGTCCTTCGCGTCGAGCCAGTCGAGCGGATTGAAGGCCGAGGCGAACTTCATCTCATCGAGCAGAAACCAAGGGTCGAGGATGTGGACATCCTGCCCCATGGCGCTCCGGCGGATGGCCGTGAGCCGGGCATTCTCCCCCTTGGGGTCCACGACAATGCACGAGCCCGGATAGGTCAGAAGGTTCGGGATTATCGACCCGACGCCCTTGCCTGCCCGTGTCGGCGCGACCGTCAGAAGGTGCCGGTCGCCCGCGTAGCGCAGGAGCTGCGGCGTCGGCAGCGGCTTGCCGCGCTTAGGGGCTTCGCGCTGATACCGCCCGAGGATAAGCCCACCCTCACCGAACAGCCCGGCCTTCTCCAAATGCGCCGCATCGGCCCATGTAGCAGAGCCGTAGGTTGTCGGCCGCCGGAACCTGGCCGGGAAGAACCTGGACGCGGCCCAGAGGAGGCCGACGATAAAGGCGACGCCGGACGTGACGCTCGTGAGCGTTTCACTGATGCCGGGAATCAGCAGGACATACAGGACGGCAAGGGCAAGGATGCCGTAGGCAATGTACCGATACACGCGGAGAAGGTGCAGGAGGAAGACGAGCAGGAAGCCCGCTGCCAGCCACAAGGCCGGGTAGAAGACCCCGTAGAGGACCTGGAGGAACTGCGCGTCGATATAGTCCGAGCGGCTGATAAACGGCGGACGCTCCGGCGTGGCCAGGAGGTAAATCGGCAGCACGCCAGCCGCGAACACGACGAAGGCGGCGACCGGCCTTTCCCACCACGGGAGCCTTTCTTCCGAGCCCGGCTCTTCTTTCCGCTGTGGCTGTGCCCCCTTCTGCGACGGTCCCCCTGTGGCCATGAGCTCTATCCCCCTAGCGGCGCTGACGGAATGTTAACTTAACAGCAAGGAGCATCTGGCATAGTAGGGAGGGAGGGCGCACTTTTGGGTTGCTTCGCAACCCGTGCGCCCACGCTCATCGGGGACAGGCCCCCTCGCCGCTAGGGCTTGCCCCCAACCGCCGCCCGCTAGCTCTCCCCAACCGGGGAGGCGCAGGCAGCGGGCGACCGCCTCAGGCGGTCGCAGTCAGGCCGGAGACGAGGCATCGAGCCCCGCCGTCCGGCCGTGGGGGAGCCGTCCCCCACACCCGCGGCGAGCGTATGGGCGTCGCTCGACCACGCCTTCATAACCGCCCGCGCTCGATGGCGCGGTCGGCTTGTCCGAGAGGACTGACATGACCGATAGCGATGGCCATCGCCCGTGCATGTCCCCTCCCGGACCAACGCAATCTGTCACCGTGCGATATCCACGTTGCGATTGCGGTCAGCAGCGCATGCGCTGCGAACCGTAGTCGGAGGCGCACAGGTGGCGATTTACTCGCTGAATGTCGGGAGTATCGGGCGCTCGACCCATGCGGCAGGAACCGCAGGGGCGCATGTCCGCTACATCTCCCGACCCGCAGCCGCCTCCGAAGTCTTCGCGCATGCGATGCCCAGCCAGCCGAACGCCGCCCGGTCCTGGATGGACCGCGCCGAGGAGGGCGACCGGAAGAACGCCCGTGTCCTCGACCGTATCCGGCTGGCCATCCCCCGCGAGCTAACACGCGAGCAACGCCAGGAGCTTGTGCGCGTGTTCTGCGAAGACGTGACAGGCAATCGTGTGCCCTGGCTTGCCGCCATCCACCAGGACGGCGAGGACACCCACAATCCCCACGCGCATATTGTCGTGCGGGACCGCGACCTCGAGACCGGCAAGCGGGTCCTCAAATGGTCCGACAGCCCGCGCGACCGGAAGGCCGCCGGGCTTCCCGAGAATGCCGTCGAGCACATCCGGGAAAGGTGGGAGGCCCGCGCGAACGAGGCCCTCGCACGGGCCGGGCACGACATCCGGATTGATCGCCGGTCCCTGGAGGCCCAGGGCATCGACCGGGTTCCGACCATCCACATCGGCCCGAATGCGGCACACATCGAGACGACCGTTCAGCGGCCGGAATCGAAGACCGTCATCGAGAAGCGCGGCGGCCGGGAGCGCGTCATCGACTATCCGAAGATCGACGCCGGGCGCACCCGCCAGGAGCGCCACGCCGAGATTGTGGACCTCAACCTAGAGCGCGACGCCCGGTCCCCGGACTTCGCCACCCGCGCCCGTGCCCAGTTGCGGCGGGAGGAGATCCTCAAGGACCGGAACCTTGAGCGCCAGCTCATCACCGAGGCGCGCCGCCTGACGATAGACGAGCGCCGCGCGCGCGAAGGCTTCCGGGCGCAGGAGCAGCGCGCCCAGGAGGAAGCCCGCGCCCGCAGGGCCGAGGTGGATAGCCGGTTGAAAGCCACCTACGCCGAGAAGAAGGCCACGCTCCTTGCGGCCCAGGCCGCGGAGCGTTCCGGCCTGAAAGCCGACCAGGCCCGCCTGTCACAGCGCGTCTTGCGGGTCCTCGACCTCACCGGCGGCACACGCCGCCGCCATGAGGAAGCCCGCCGCGCCATGGTGAAGGCACAGGCAGAGGCCCGCCGGACCTTGGTGGCCAGGACGCGCGCCGAGCGCGCCGTCCTGCAGGCGCAGATCGCGGCCGACCTCGACGGCCGCCTTCGCGCCTTGGCGACCGAGCGACAAGCCGTCGAGGCCACCCTTGCGGGCACCCGCACAGCCGCCGAGCGGATGGCCGACCAGCGGCGGCAGCTTCGCGCCGCCGAACGTGCCCAGGCGGAAATCCGCCTTGAGGCGCAGCTCCGCGAAGCGGAGCGCCTCAAGCGCGGCCCCGAGGACAGTCCGAAGGGGCCACAGCCCGCGCGCCAGGTGGTGGGACAATCGCATATCCCGCCCACCCCAGAGCCACGCCCACAACCCCAGACGCCGCCACCAGGTGGCGACGCTCTCCGGGCCGTGGCGGCTAAGACGTTCACGCCAGCCCCCTCCCCTGCCCCGGCCCGGCCGCGCGAGGCAGCGCCCACACCTGTCCAGCCGCAGCGGGTTCCCTTCCCCTCCGTGCCACCACGGCCGTCCCCGGCCGCGTTGCGCGAGGCTCCCCCTGCGCCGCCACGTCCTGGACGTACGAGCGACCCGACCGGCACGGCTGCGCCTGCCAGCTCGCCCAGGCCTACGCCGACGCCTGCGCCGACCCAATCAGCGCCCAGCCTGCCCCCGCGTCCTGGACGCCAGCCCGAGGCCCCGCGCGCGCCTGACAATCTCCCACCACGGCCCGGCCGAGGCGAGAACCGCGAGACGCCGCGCGAAGCGCCACGTCCCCGGCCGCGCACGCCCGACGACGACCGCACGCCCGGCCGGTAGGTCTAAAATCGACCCTACGCCGATACGCGCATAGGTGCTAAGGTGTATACACCTATGATTCGTGCGGGTGCTGGTATGAAGGTTCTCTCAGTGATTTCCCAAAAAGGCGGGGTCGGAAAAACGACCCTCGCCACGGCGCTTGCGGTCGAAGCCGCGAACGCCGGGAAGAAGGTTGTCATCTTCGACCTCGACCCGCAGGCGAGCGCCACCTTCTGGAAGGAGACCCGAACAGACAACCTGGTCGCCCTCGCCTCCTTCCATTCTACCCTTCTCGCCTCTCGCCTCGCCGCCATGCGCGAGGCCGGGTGTGATCTCGTCATCATCGACACCCCGCCCTTCTCGAAGGACATCGCCTTCGAGGCCGCACAGTATGCCGACTTCGTGCTTCTCCCGACGCGCCCGGCCGTCCTAGACGTGATGGCCATCACCCGCACCCTCGACCTGGTGAAGCACTACAAGCACCCCTTCGCCGTGCTGCTCACCTTCTGCCCGCCGCAGGGCCGCGAAATCGAGGACTCCATCAAGGTCATCGAGAAGCTCGACGCCGAGATTTGTCCTGTCCGCATCGGCAATCGCATCGCCTACAGCCGCGCGCAGCAGAGCGGACAGGCGGCCCAAGAGCTTGATCCGGACGGTAAAGCCGCCGAGGAAATCAAACACCTATTCGCGTATGTGTGTATGCACCTATACGCCGATGAACGTAAACGGAGCGAGAAGCATGACCGGAAACGCGCTGCAAGCGGTACTCGATAAAGCCGCCAAGGAGGCCCGTGAGCCGGAAAGCACGGCCCCTGCCACCCCTGCCCGCGCCTCCCGCGCGGCGCAGCCGAAGGCGGCCGCGCCCACGCGCCGCCTGCCGGTCAGCAATGGCGCGCCCACACCTGCGCCCGCCGAAAAGTTCTATCGGCCGTCGCGCGACAACCGGAAATTCGTGGGCGGGCACTTCCCCCCGAGCGTCGGCAAGCAGCTCCGGCTTATCGCCGTCGAGGATGACACGACCGTTCAGGCCCTCCTTGAGGAGGCCCTCAACCTTCTCTTCGTGAAGAAGGGCAGGGCGAAGATAGAGGACCTCTCGAAGTGAGGCCTCGCGCGCATATGTGCTTGCGCCTATGTGTGCATAAGTGCATGGGTGTATGCACATGAGCGCGCGGCCGAACCTCGACCAGCAAATCGACCTGTTCCTCCCGTATATCTCGGACCTACCGCTCCGGGACCAACGGGAGACCATGGAGAGGCCCTTCTTCAGCCTCTCGAAAAGCAAGCGCCTCAAGCCGATCGAGTACACCAGCCCAGACGGCAAGGTGTTCGTGAACGTCTATCCCAACAAGACCTTCGGCATGGCCACCATCTGGGATGCCGACGTTCTCATCTGGGCCGCCTCGACGCTTTCGCAGCTCAAGAAGGCCGGGATGAACGACATCCCGCGCACGCTGCATTGCCAGCCCTTCGACATCCTCAAGACCATCGGCCGCGCGACCGGGGGGAGGGACTACCGCCTTCTCCGTGACGCTCTCGGCCGCCTGCAATCCACGACCATCGTCACCAACATCCGCGCCGAGAAGGCCAAGACCAAGCGCCGCCAATTCTCCTGGATTGAGTCCTTCACGGACGTGATTGACGAGGAGACCCAGCAGAGCCGCGGCATGAGCATCACCCTTGCCGATTGGTTCTATGAGGGCGTCCTCATGGATGGCGGGGTTCTGGCCATCGACCCCGTCTATTTCACCATCAAGGGCGGGCGCGAGCGCTGGCTCTATCGAGTCGCCCGCAAGCACGCAGGCGGGGCAGGGGAGGAGGGCTTCGCCATCAGCCTGCCCGTGCTCTTCGAGAAATCGGGCGCAGAAGGCAGCTATCGCCGCTTCAAGTTCGAGATCCTCGCCATCGTGCGCGAGAACACTGTCCCCGAGTTTGCCTTCCGGCTTGAGACGCCCGCCGACAACGGCGAGCCCTTGGTTCGCATGGTTCGGCGCGACCTCATCGGGGACAACATCGCCGCCATGCCGCCGCCCAGGAAGCGGAAAGGGAAGGGGAGGGGAGCCGCAGAGGCCCCGGGAGAAGAGAAGGGACCCATGCCCCTCTTCGCCTTCCTCTCAGACGAGACCATTGCGAAGGTCCGGCGCGACTTCCCCGGATGGGACATTTACGCCCTCAAGGGTGAGTTCGACGCCTGGACCGCAGAACGACCCGGGCGAGCCCCCGCAGACTATCAGGCGGCCTTCTATGGCTTCGTGAAGGCCTATCACGAGCGCAACCGACACCAGCTCAGCCGATAGCCCTGCCCGTTCCTGATATCCCGACGATTCGCGCGGCATTAGCCTGCCGGGAGGCGCACCTCACGGGAAGGCACGGGATTTCCCATAAGCCACAGCCGCCCGAGAGTCCCTGTCGGTACATCGGGAACGCTCCTTCGGGACATCAGGAACAAACCATCGGGACATCAGGAACGCATCTTTCGGGACATCAGGAACAAACCATCGGGACATCAGGAACGGCCGGAACGCGCAAACCCTTGGAAATTCGAGCTTTGTGAGCCGCTCCCGAGCCTCTAACTCTTTAACTGAATCCTTTTCTAACTCTCTAAAGGACCAAACCAGCACCAACCTGTGGATAAGTCGGGGCGTATTCCTGACCGGAACGGGGGGGGGGGGAGGCGAGCGCGCTTCGCGCGCATGCGGAGCCGCTTCGCGGCAACCATGTTTAAGGGGCGTTCCGCCCACTCCCTGGCCAAGCCTACAGCCGACCTCACTCCGTCAAGGATCGGCTGCGCCCACCCACGCGCTTCGCGCGCGGGTCCCTGAGGCTCGCCGCCCGCCTTCGGCGGCGCTTCGCGTCCTTGACGTCGCTCGGCATGCGGCTGTGCTCAGGAACCAGGTCGGGACGAAGAACAGGTCTCTCGCCTCCGGCGGGGTCGAACAAAGAACAGGCTATAAGGGAAGAGGTTGTAAAGTGTCGCTTGACAGGCCACACGGCCCCCTGATAGCCTTCCTTGTGAACATCCGAAGCGTTCGACACCGCGGATTGCGGAAGCTGATGACAGACGACGACCCGGCAGGCCTCCCGCCGGCCTTCGTCGCGAAGATCATCAACATCCTGTCCTTCTTGCAGGACGCCCCGAGCCCCGCCGCTTTGCAGACTATCCAGAGCTGGCGCGCGCATCAGCTCACGGGCGACCGCAAGGGGACCTGGAGCCTCACGGTCAGCCGCAACTGGCGCATCACCTTCGGCATCGAAAGCGGGGAAATCATCGACCTCGACTTCGAGGACTACCACTAAGGAGAACCGCCATGTTTCGCATGAAGACCCCTATCCACCCCGGCCCCTTCGTGAAGAGCGAGGTCATCGAACCCCTCGGCCTCTCTGTCACGGATGCCGCGCGCGTCCTTGGCGTGACGCGCGCCGCTCTCTCGGCGCTTCTCAACGCCCGCGCCGACCTCTCGCCGGAAATGGCGATCCGCATCGAGAAGGCCTTCGGCCCCGATATGGAGACGCTCATGCGGATGCAGAACAGCTTTGACATCGCGCAGGCCCGGCAGCACGCCGAGAAAATCCAGGTCGAGCGGTATCAAGGCCCGGCCAGCGCGCCACAGCCGAGCCTTATCTAAACCGCACCAACCAAACCAACGGAAATTCAATGACTGAACGTGATTTCGAGGAAGCTTTAGTTTCAAAGCTGAAGAGTCTTAAATACGAACATCGTCCAGATATCTGTGATCGTGCTACACTAGAACGTAATTTCCGTATGAAATTCGAGGCTCTAAATCGTGTTACCCTTACTGATGGTGAATTTTCTAGGCTTCTAGAAGAAATCATAACTCCTGACGTCTTCAGTGCGGCTAAAACACTTCGTAATATCAATAGTTTTTTGCGCGATGATGGAACGCCGCTCAACTATACACTCGTAAATATCAAAGATTGGTGCAAAAATTCATTCGAAGTAGTTAACCAGCTACGAATTAATACGGACAACAGCCATCATCGATATGATGTCGTCCTCCTAATCAACGGCGTGCCGGTCGTACAGATTGAACTGAAGACCCTCGGCATAAGCCCACGCCGCGCTATGGAGCAGATCGTCGAGTACAAAAACGATCCCGGAAACGGCTACACCAAAACAATTCTATGCTTCCTACAGATATTCATCGTGAGCAATCGCGATAGGACATTCTACTTCGCAAACAACAATGCCAGGCATTTCGCTTTCAATGCTGAAGAGCGTTTTTTGCCGATCTACGAGTACGCAGATAGCGACAACAAGAAGATCGTTCACCTCGACAGTTTTGCCGAGACCTTCCTCGTCAAATGCACGCTTGGCCAGACGATCAGCCGCTACATGGTTCTGGTCGCAAGCGAGCAGAAACTCCTAATGATGCGGCCTTATCAGGTCTACGCAGTGAAGGCGATAGTCGAATCTATCGCGCAAGACTGCGGGAATGGCTACATCTGGCATACGACGGGCAGCGGCAAGACACTCACCTCCTTCAAGGCGTCAACACTGCTGAAGGACAATCCCGACATCGAGAAGTGCCTCTTTGTCGTGGACCGGAAGGATCTGGATCGCCAGACTCGCGAAGAGTTCAACAAGTTCCAGGAGGGCTGCGTCGAGGAAAACACCAA